>NZ_VPFF01000002.1:0-43828 GCF_008017515.1 Nonomuraea sp. C10 | reverse complement strand
GGAGCCGTCGTGCACGATCGCGGGCGCAACCTGATCGTCGGCGGGGAGGCGATGCTGCCCTCCTTCGTCGCGAAGGACCCCTACGGCGCCGGGGTGGCGGCCGTCCTGGCGAACGTGAACGACCTCGCCGCCATGGGCGCCCGTCCTCTCGCGATCGTCGACACGATCGTCGGCCCGCGCGAGGTCACCAGGAAGATCCTGGAGGGCCTCAAGTGGGCCGGCGAGACCTACCAGGTGCCCGTGGTGGGCGGGCACCTCACCGAGAGCGACGGCCCGCCGAGCCTGTCGGCGTTCGGTCTCGGCACCGCGGAGAAGGTGCTGTCGGCCACGCACGCCGCCCCCGGCCAGGCGTTGATGCTCGCCTGCTGCCTCGACGGGCGCATGCGCGACGACTTCCTGTTCTTCCCGTCGTTCGACGAGCGGGGCGACCGCCTGGCGGGCGACGTCCGGGCCCTCGCCGAGGTGGCGGAGTCGGGCGCGGCGGTGGCCGCCAAGGACGTCAGCATGGCCGGCATGATCGGCTCGCTGGCCATGCTGCTGGAGGCCAACAGGCTGGGCGTCCAGGTGGACATGGACGAGCTCCCCGTGCCCGAGGGGCGTGCCGGTCGCCGACTGGCTGTCCTGCTTCCCCTGCTTCGCCTTCCTGCTCACGACGCCTGACGACCGGGTCGAGGAGTGCGCCAAGGCCTTCACCGCGCGAGGGCTGACCGCGCGCCGGCTCGGCACCCTCGACGACACCGGCGAGGTGCGCCTGCGCGACGCCTCCGGCTCGGTGGTGGTCTTCGACCTGAACGAGGAGTCCGTCACCCGGCTGGGCCGCTGACACATGCCCGGCCTTCCTGACGTACGAAGTGATCACGTCAGGTCGATGCTCATCTGCTGGTGGGGCACGCCGACGTAGGCGACCGGGCCGCCCACCTTCGACCAGCCGAGCCGCCGGAAGAAGCTCACGTTGCCGAGCTGGACGTACGCGATCATGCGCGCGCCGCCGGCGGCCGCGGCGGTCTCCACCGCGTACCTGACCAGCGGGCCCCCCAGCCACAGGTGCCGATACTCCGGGAGCACCGCGAGCCGGTCCCCCTTCCACAGCCTCTCGCCGTCGGGCGCGGGGTAGCGGTACAGCCGGACCGTGCCGGCCGGCACGCCGTCGGCGAACGCGAGCACGTGGTGGACGCTGGGATCGCGGTCGAACTCGTCCTGGTCGGTCTGCTCGAACAGCGACTGTTCCGCCACGAAGACCGATCGCCGGATCCGGAGGTGCTCCTCCAGCTCCTCCGCCGCCGTCACCGTACGGCAGACGTGATGCGGCGCGGCCTGGTCAGAAAACGAGCGGGAGAGAGACGCGCCCATCGGGCACCCCACCCTTCGTCGAACCAGAACCGGCACGTTCCAGGGCGGCCTGCCCCGAACACGCCTGGCAGCGTGCGCATCCCGCCATGACCCCGGTGGCGGTGAGCCCGCGTCGCAGCATGTGCGGGACGACCTGCCGGTAGATCCCCTCGACGTAGTCCGCTGACGGGGGCCGTTCGTCCTCCATGAGGCTGCCCGGGACCGGGCGCAGCGGGACGATGAACGGGTAGACGCCCATGTCCACCGCCCGGCGGCACATGTCCACCGTGAGGTCGGGGTCCTCGCCCATGCCGAGGATCACGTACGTCGAGACCTGTCCTTCGCCGAAGACCCGGACCGCGCGTTCCCAGGCGGAGAAGTACGCCTCGATGCCCCAGCGCGCCTTGCCCGGCGCGACCCGCGCGAGCACCTCGGGGTCGAAGGTCTCCACGTGGATGCCGACGGAGTCCACGCCCATGCCGCGGACCCGGTTGATCACGTCGAGGTCGGACGGGGGTTCGAACTGGACCTGCACCGGCAGCCCGGACGCCTCCTTCACGGCCTGGGCGCACCTGCCGACGTAGAGGGCGCCGCGGTCCGGGGTGGCGGTGCTGCCGGTGGTGAGCGTGGCGTCGACGGCGCCGTCCAGGTCGCGGGCCGCCACCGACACCTCCGCGAGCATCTCGGGCGTCTTCTTGGCGATCGTGCGACCGGCCGCGAGGGAGACCCCGATCCCGCAGAACGTGCACTGGTCGGAGTTGCCCCAGTAGGCGCAGGTCTGCAGCACCGTGCTGGCCATGGAGTCCAGGTGCATGAGCGCGATCTGCCAGTAGGGGACGCCGTCGGCCGTCTTCAAGTCGTAGTACTTCGGCCGGGGAGCCAACGCCGCGTCCGCCAACCGGACCGAGCCCTCGTAGATGCCGAAACCGTCGTCCTCCTGCCGCAGGGCATACGGGGAGTCACGCACGTAGTCGGCCGTGGTGGGAACCGTGGCCGGGCTTCCGTCGATCCACAGCATCCCCGCGTCGGCGGGACCGGCGCCGCCCTTCCGCGCCTCCATGGAGATCTCGGTCCGCAACCCCCGGCTCTGCAACCGGGCGATCAACTCGGCGAGTTCCTCCTGGTCGAGGGTCCGGTGGGTGTCGGGTGCCTCGGTCATGATGTGGCTCCTTGTCCGGGCCGACTCTTAACGGTGCTCGGCTAGACCGCCATGAAGGATGACGCATTTACTATAGGAAACTACTCTTTGACTACTATAGAAAGAATGTAGGGAGTGGCAACTAGGCGTCAGTGAATGACCGGGTATGCCCACAATCGCCCGGTCTGTGGCGTGTCTCGTCAGGAGTCCTTGAGCCGGGTCACCCACACCTCCCGTTCCTCCGCGGAGGCGGCCTCGTGAAGGACGTGTCCCCCGTCGCCGGGCTCGCCTGAGGCGAGCCGGCCGGTCTCCAGGTCGATGCGCCCCCGCTCGACGGTGTGCACGCAGACGGTGAACGTCTCGTCCGGTCGCGTCGTCACGAGCAGCGCCCGCCCGGTGGCGGGGTCGACCTCCAGCCGCCGGTACGGGACGAACGGGTCCCCGGGACGGTAGCCGGACTCCTCCAGCACCAGCCATCCGGCGCCCGGGGCGGCCTGCGCGAGGGCGGCCAGGCGGTCGTCCAGCGTGACCTCCTCGAGCGCCTCCCGGTAACGCATCGCGAACGCGGCGCCCGCGACGGCCTCGACGTCCAGGCCGTCGGACGTCAGCAGCTCGCTGGACTCGACCACCCGGCGCACCAGCTCGCGGTGCTCGGCCCAGGCTTCGACCAGCGGTTCGAGGCCCCGCCCGGACTCGCGGAGCCGCTGCGCGACCGCGCCGACCAGGCGCGTGGTCCTGAGGTAGATGTCCGGCTGGTGGGCGCTTCCGGCGAAGGCCCGCTCCGCGGCCGCGGTCCAGAGGCGGAGAAGCTCGCTCGCGGCCTGCCGGGCGTCGGGTGCGGGTCCTGGGTCACGCACACCCTCAGTCTCGGACATTTGATATTTCCTCCTGGACAGTTCACTATACTAAACGTTACATCTAGTATCGGATATTGAGGTAGGGGCGACCAAGCAGTGAGCAACGTAGCTGTGGTGGCTGTCGGCGGTAACGCCCTGACCCGCGCGGATCAGCCGGGTACAGCCGAGCAGATCGAGAGCAACGCCGCCCAGATGGCGTCGGGGATCTCGAACCTATGCGAGGCGGGTTGGTCGGTGGTCGTCGTCCACGGCAACGGCCCGCAGGTCGGCCATCTGGCGATCCAACAGGAGGGGAGCGTCGATCTGGTGCCACCGCAGCCGCTGTACTCGCTGAACGCGATGTCACAAGGGCAGCTCGGCAGCGTCCTGGTGCGCGCGATCGACACCATCCGGGGGCCGGGCACGGCCGTCGGCCTCATCTCGCACATGGTCGTCGACCCGCACGATCCCGCCTTCCGTACGCCCACCAAGCCCATCGGCCCCTTCTTCACCGAGACGGAGGCCGCGGCCATGGCCGAGCGGCGCGGCTGGGAGATGAGACAGGACGCCGGGCGGGGCTTCCGGCGGATGGTCCCCTCGCCCCATCCCACCGAGATGCTGGAGCTGTCCGCGGTCACGCCCCTGCTCGCGGCCGGCAAGGTGGTCCTCGCCGCCGGCGGCGGCGGAGTGGCCGTGGCCCGTGACGATCAGGGCCGCTATCACGGCGTGGACGCCGTGATCGACAAGGACTCGGCGGCCGCACGCCTCGCCGGATCACTCAAGGCCACGATGATGATCCTGGTGACGGGGGTCGACGCGGTCATGGTCGACTACGGCACCCCGCGGGCCCGCGCCGTCCACGAGCTGTCTCTCGCGCAGGCCGAGCGGTATCTCGCCGAGGGCCAGTTCCCGGCCGGGAGCATGGGGCCCAAGATCCGGGCGGCCACCGACTTCGTACGGGAGAGCGGCGGGACCACCGTCATCACCTCGGCGGAGCGCATGCTCGAAGCCCTGGACCCGCAGAAACCGTGTCGGCACGCACATCGTTCCCGAGCAAGCAATGAGCGAAGAAGCAATGAGCATCGCATGAGCACCCACGACAACCTCGCCCGCGTCCGCGTCGTCCGTGACACCTACCTCGACTCGCTCCGGCTGCTCGTCGCCACCTCGGTCATGGCCGAACAGGGCGGCGTCACCTGGGCGGGTGCCGTGATGGCGACGCCTTCAGGCCGGGAGAACCTGGAGGCCGAGGGCTTCGGCGCGGAGTCCGTCGGCCAGGCCGGGGCGAACGACCTCGTACTCGCCGTGCGCGCCGGTGACGAGGCCGCGGCGGAGGCCGCGCTCGCCGCCGGCGAGCAGGCCGCGTTCGAGGACGCCCGCGCCGAGTCCGGTGAGGCCGCCGCCGCCGCGCCCCGCACCGTCAGCGGAGCCGTCGCGCAGATGCCGGACGCGTCCGTGGCGATCGTCTCCGTGCCCGGTGGTTACGCGGCGCTGGAGGCCCACCACGCGCTCTCCCAGGGGCTGCACGTCCTGCTGTTCAGCGACAACGTCTCGCTGGACGAGGAAGCGGAGCTCAAGAAGCGGGGGAACGAGCTCGGCCTGCTGGTCATGGGGCCGGGGGCGGGCACCGCGGTGATCTCCGGCACCGGTCTCGGGTTCGCCAACGCGGTACGCCGCGGGCCGGTCGGCGTCGTCGCCGCCGCCGGCACCGGGGCGCAGGAGGTGTCGGCCCTGCTCGACCGCTGGGGCGTCGGCGTCTCGCACGTGATCGGCGTCGGCGGCCGTGACCTGTCCGAGGCCATCGGCGGGCGGATGGCCAAGGCGGCCGTGCGCGCTCTCGACGAGGACCCCGAGACCGAGGTGATCCTGCTGGTGTCCAAGCCGCCGAGCGAGGCGGTCGCCCACAGCGTGCTGGAAGAGTGCGGGTCCACCCCGGCGGTGGCCGCGTTCCTCGGCCTCTCGGAGATGGAGCCGCCGTCCGGGGTGCGGATGGCGCGGACGCTGGAGGAGGGCGCGCTCACCGCCGCCCGGCTCGCAGGCAAGACGCCCCCGGCCACCTCCGAAGGCCTGCGCGCCCAGGTGGAGGAGCGGCTCGGCGCCCTGGGCGACGAGCGGCGCACCGTCCGCGGCTACTACTCCGGCGGAACGCTCTGCTACGAGGCCCAGGTGATCATCAACGAGCTGCTGGGCGAGGTGTACTCCAACGAGCCGCTCCTGCCCGGCAACACGGTCCCCGCCCCGCCCGGCGCGAACGTGCTGCTCGACCTGGGCGCGGAGGAGTACACCGTCGGCAGGCCGCATCCGATGATCGACCCCGGCAACCGCATTCAGATCCTCCGCCAGGAGGCCCGCGATCCCGAGGTCGCGGTGGTGCTGCTCGACGTGGTGCTCGGCTACGGCTCGCACGAGGACCCGGCGGGGCAGCTCGCACCGGTGCTCGGCGAGATCATGGCCGACGGCGGCCCGCAGGTCGTCGCGTACGTCCTCGGCTCCGACACCGATCCCCAGGGCTACGCCAGGCAGCGCGCGACGCTGGAGGGGATCGGCTGCCTGGTGACCGAGACCGCGGCGCGCGCCGCGTACACGGCGGCGGCCATCGCGAGCCGCCGCCCTGAACTAACGGAGTCCCACCGGTGACAGAACACCTCCGCCTTCCTCCCGTCGCCCTGATCACCTACAGCACCCGGCCGAGGGGCGGCGTCGCGCACACGCTGGCGCTGGGCGAGGCGATGCACGCGCTCGGCCAGGACGTCCTGATCGTCGGACTCGGTGACCCGGGCAAGGGGTTCTTCCGGCCGGTCGCCGCCCCGACCCACGTCGTCACCGCGCCCGTCACCACCGGCGGGCTGGAGGAGAAGGTCGCGGCGAACATCGACGCCCTGGAGGCGGCCCTGGCCGACCTCGCCTCCGCCTACCCCATCCTGCACACCCAGGACTGCATCGCGGCCCGTGCGGCGGCCCGCGTGCGCGACGCCGGGATCCCCAGCAGGGTCGTCCGCACCGTCCACCACGTGGACGACTTCGACAGCGAGATCCTGATGGACTGCCAGCGCCAGGCCATCCTGGAGCCGGACCAGATCCTGGTGGTCACCAAGATCTGGCAGGACATCCTGCGGGAGGACTACGGAGTCCTGGCCGACGTGGTGCCCAACGGCGTGGATCCGGCCCGCTACAGCCGGCACTCCCCGGAGGTCGTGGCACGGTTGCGGGCCCGGGTCGGCGCGACCGACCGGCCGCTGCTGCTGTCCGTCGGCGGCATCGAGCCGCGCAAGGGCAGCGACACGCTGGTGGCCGCGCTGTCCAGGCTGGTCGGCGAGCGTACGCCGCCGCCCGTGCTGGCCGTGCTCGGCGGCCACTCCTTCCAGGACCACCGCGCCTACAGGGAGAAGGTGCTGGCGAGCCTGGACGCCCTCGGCCTGACCCTGGGCAAGGACGTCGTCGAACTCGGCACCGTGCCCGAGGGCGAGATGGCGGCGTGGTACGCGGCGGCGGACGTGCTGGCGTTCCCTTCCGTGAAGGAGGGGTTCGGCCTGGCCGCCCTGGAGGCGATGGCGGCCGGTCTTCCCGTGGTCACCAGCGACATCCCGGTGTTCAGGGAGTGGCTGGTCCCCGGCCGCGACGCCCTGCTGACCCCCGTCGGCGACGCGGGAGCGCTGGCCGGCGCGCTCTCGGCCGTGCTCGACGACGAGGCCCTCCGCGCCCGGCTCCGCACCGCGGGCCTGAGCCTGGCCGACCGCTACACGTGGACCGCCAGCGCCCGCCGGCACCTGGAGCTGTACGCCGGCAGCCCGGAGGCGCTCACCGCACACTGACACGGCTCACCGCGCCGAAGGGCACGGACGGAGTGTGCATTCGGCCACTGACCTGCCACACCGCCTGCCGCACCCTGAGGTTGCCCGCGTTTCGCCGTGGAACGCCGGTCGACCAGAGGGAGTAACGGCATGCGATCTCACAAGCTCGTCCTCGCGCTCGCGCTGACGGTGGGCCTGGCCGTGTCCGCGGCCCCGGCCGCCGCGACGAGCACGGCCGGCACCTGTCGGGTGGAGCTGAACTTCGTCGACGCCTACGACACCGACGAGAACAACGGCGACGAGATCCGGATCAACCTCGCCGGGTACATGTACCCCGGCGGCGGCCGGTACGTCGCCATGAACAACGGTGACCGCGCCTATTCCGGCAACTTCGCCAACCCGGCCACCACCATCGGCACCACCGGGTCGGCGCTGTTCAGCCTGCGCGAGGTCACCCTGCCCGTCGTCGGCCAGGGCGACGTGCTCGGCTCGGTCACCGCCTGGGGCTTCACCTGCGCCACGCTCGCCACGGGCGAGGTCCAGGAGATCCCGCAGCACATCTTCGGCAGCGGCTACTGGTACTACATGAGCCTCGTGATGACCGGCCTGTAGGCGCCTTGTTTCCGACCGATCGATCGGTAGGATTCGGGCCATGGACATCATCGCGGTCACCCGGCACGGCAAGGTGCGTGGCCATCTCCAGGACGGGATCCCGGTCTTCCGCGGCATCCCCTACGCGGCCGCTCCCTTCGGGGCCGAACGTTTCCGCGCCCCCGCGCCCGTGCGCCCCTGGGAGGGGGTCCGTGACGCGCTGCGGTTCGGGCCGACCGCGCCCAAGCGTCCCTACCGGCCGCCGCTCGACCGGCTCATCCCCGAGGAGCCGATCCCCGGCGACGAGTGCCTCAACCTGAATGTCTGGACACCGGGCGTGGACGACGGCGCCCGCCCGGTGATGGTCTGGATCCACGGCGGTTCCCTGCGCAACGGCTCGTCGAGCATGCCGCTGTACGACGGCCACGCCTTCGCCCGCGACGGGGTGGTGCTGGTCTCGATCAACTACCGGCTCGGCGTGGAGGGCTTCGGCGTCTTCCCGGACGCGCCGGACAACCGCGGCCTGCTCGACCAGGTCGCCGCGCTGGAATGGGTACGCGACAACATCGCGGCCTTCGGCGGCGACCCCGGCAACGTCACCGTGTTCGGCGAGTCGGCGGGGGCGATCAGCATCGGGGCGCTGCTCACCAGCCCGCGGGCGAAGAGGCTGTTCCACCGGGCGATCATGCAGAGCGGCCCCCCGCACACGGCCACGCGCGAGGAGGCCGCCAAGATCGTCAAGCTGATGGCGGCCGAGCTGGGCGTCCCCGCCACGGCCGGGGCCTTCGCCGCCGTCGACCGCGAGCGGCTGCTCGACACCCAGGCCGAGGTCGTCGGCAAGGCGAACCCGATCACCGGCGGCCCCGCCTTCCACATCGTGGCCGAGCCCGGGGCCGCCCCGGTCGAGGCCGACCTCCTCATCGGCGCCAACCGGGAGGAGTACCGCCTCTGGTTCGTGCCCACCGGCGCCGTGGACCGGGTCAGCCGCCTGACCCTGCGCCTGGCCCTGCTGAAGTTCCGCATCCCCGCCCGCGCCGCCCGGCTCTACAGGTCCGCCCGGCCCGGTGCCAGGCCCGGCGAGATCCTCGGCGAGATGGCCACCGACCTGCTCATGCGCGGCCCGCTCAACCGCCTGGCCGACTCCGTGGAACGGGCCCACGTCTACGAGTTCGCCTGGCGCTCACCGGTCATGGACCTGGGCGCATGCCACGGCCTGGAGATCGGCTTCGTCTTCGACAACCTCCGGCACTGCCGTGAGCTGGCCGGCGACGACGCCCCGCAGGAGCTGGCCGACGCCATGCACCGGGCCTGGGTCGCCTTCGCCAAGACCGGCGACCCGGGCTGGCAGCGGTGGGACTCCTCCCGGCCCGTCATGGTCTTCGACTTGCCGGGCTGGTCACCGCTCGCGATCTAGCCAGATCCTGAGCTCCTCGTCCCTGGGGGCGTGGACGACGCCGGAGCCGCCTCCAGCAGCCGCGCCTGCGCGGGCACCGCCAGATCCAGCCCGGTCAGCAGGCTCACCCGCCGCAGCCGGTAGTCGAGCGTGTTGCGGTGGATGTGCAGGTCGAGCGCGGTCCGGCGGCGGTTGTGCCCTCGGTGGACGAACGCGCGCAACGTCTCCAGCAGGTGGGGATGGCCGTCGAGCGGCGCCAGCTTGGCGGCCAGCCGTGACAGGCCCGCGCCCGGCCGCGCGAGCTGGTGCTCCAGCAGCACGTCGTCGAAGCGGTAGAGGCCCGGCGGCCTGCCGAGCCTGCGCACCAGCTCCATCACCGCGCGGGCCTCCCGCGCCGCCTCCGGGATGCGCGCGGGCTCCTCCGCCAGCGCCGCGGCGACGAGCAGGGGCCGTCCCACGACGTCGGCCAGCCTGTCCGCGAGCGGCTCCGGCGGGCACCCGTCAGGCAGCAGCGCGACCCCGTCGACGTGGTCCATCAGCACCAGCGACCCGGTGTGCGCGTCCATCGCCGACTGCACGAGCCGGGCCGGCGGCGCGGGCTGCCCGAAGTCGAAGAGCACCACCTCGTGCGCCTGGCCCACCTCCACGCCCGCCGCCTCGGCCAGGCTCTCGTACGGCCGGCCGCTCAGCAGCGCGCCGATGAGCGCCCGTCGCACCCGCTTGTCCTCGCTCCTGATGTCCTCCTGCGCCTGCTGGTGGGCCAGGGCGACGGCGGGCATCGCCGTACGCAGGTAGCCGAGCAGCCCTTCACCGGCCTCGGCCAGCTCGCCGGGCCCGGCCGCCTCGGTCAGCGCCCGCCACCAGACCTCGGCGCCGATGAGGTAGGCGCTCACCGCCGCCTCCAGCGGCAGCCGCTCCTCGGCCCGGCGCGCCGACCACTCGATGATGCGCGTCAGATCGCCCGGCCCCACCGCGTCGTGCCTGCGGAGCGTGCGCAGCAGCATCGCCAGGACGGCCGAGACCGAACGGGTCACCTCACCGCTCAGGATCTCCGGCGGCAGGTCCCGGTAGAACGGGATCTCGGCGGCGCACCGGGCGACCACCGCGGAAGTGAGCTCCCGCACCCTCGGGGCCATCCGGCTGTGGAGGTCGGACATCCCGGGATCGTCACATTGCCCAAACCGCACCGTCAATCCTTGCCCCAAGTGCGCAAAGACGGCGGCCCCCGGCGCAACCAGGATGGCGGGTGAACCCCCAGCCAGGAGGCCGCCTTGTTCAGACGCCTGCTCATCCCCCTGCTCCTCGTACTCACCCTCGGCACGGCTCCCGCCAGTGCCGCGACCACGAACTGGGGCGCACCCGGCCCCTACGCCACCGCCGTCGAGATCGGCGCGGTCAACACCCTCTACTACCCCCGCGACATCGCCGGGAGCGACCGCCGGCACCCGGTGATCGTCTGGGGCAACGGCACGGGCGGCGCGCCGCTCGTCTACCGCGACCTGCTCCTGCAGTGGGCCAGCCACGGCTTCATCGTCTCCGCCGCCAACACCCCGATGTCGAACCTCGGCATCTCCATGCGCGCCGGGATCGACGCCCTCGCCCAGCGCGACGCCGACCCGTCGAGCGTCTTCCACCGCAAGGTCGACCTGACCCGCATCGGCGCCTCGGGACACTCCCAGGGCGGCGCGGCCGTCATCGTCGTCGGCGCGGACTCCCGCGTGGACACCATCCTGCCCATCCAGCCGGGCCCGCTGGCCGACATCGACGACGTCCACGGCCCCGCGTTCCTGATGGCCGGCCAGCGTGACTCCATCGTCTGGCCCGCGCTGGTCAAGGCGTTCTACAACGCCGCCGACCACATCCCGGCGATCTACGGCGAGGTGCGCGGCGCCGACCACTTCACCGTCGTCGGCGACCCCGGCCCGTTCGCCGCGCCCACCACCGCCTGGTGGCGCTTCCAGCTCATGGACGACCTCCAGGCCCGCGCCCTGTTCTACGGGCCGAACTGCGGCATCTGCGTCGACAGCGTCACCTGGTCGGACGTCCGCCGCAACGCCCGCGTCCCCCGCTGATCTTCCTGCCGATCGATCGGTAGGGCGAACGTAGCCTACCGATCGATCGGCAGGAAGATCAGCGGGGGACGCGGGCGTTGCGGCGGACGTCCGACCAGGTGACGCTGTCGACGCAGATGCCGCAGTTCGGCCCGTAGAACAGGGCGCGGGCCTGGAGGTCGTCCATGAGCTGGAAGCGCCACCAGGCGGTGGTGGGCGCGGCGAACGGGCCGGGGTCGCCGACGACGGTGAAGTGGTCGGCGCCGCGCACCTCGCCGTAGATCGCCGGGATGTGGTCGGCGGCGTTGTAGAACGCCTTGACCAGCGCGGGCCAGACGATGGAGTCACGCTGGCCGGCCATCAGGAACGCGGGGCCGTGGACGTCGTCGATGTCGGCCAGCGGGCCCGGCTGGATGGGCAGGATGGTGTCCACGCGGGAGTCCGCGCCGACGACGATGACGGCCGCGCCGCCCTGGGAGTGTCCCGAGGCGCCGATGCGGGTCAGGTCGACCTTGCGGTGGAAGACGCTCGACGGGTCGGCGTCGCGCTGGGCGAGGGCGTCGATCCCGGCGCGCATGGAGATGCCGAGGTTCGACATCGGGGTGTTGGCGGCGGAGACGATGAAGCCGTGGCTGGCCCACTGCAGGAGCAGGTCGCGGTAGACGAGCGGCGCGCCGCCCGTGCCGTTGCCCCAGACGATCACCGGGTGCCGGCGGTCGCTCCCGGCGATGTCGCGGGGGTAGTAGAGGGTGTTGACCGCGCCGATCTCGACGGCGGTGGCGTAGGGGCCGGGTGCGCCCCAGTTCGTGGTCGCGGCACTGGCGGGAGCCGTGCCGAGGGTGAGTACGAGGAGCAGGGGGATGAGCAGGCGTCTGAACAAGGCGGCCTCCTGGCTGGGGGTTCACCCGCCATCCTGGTTGCGCCGGGGGCCGCCGTCTTTGCGCACTTGGGGCAAGGATTGACGGTGCGGTTTGGGCAATGTGACGATCCCGGGATGTCCGACCTCCACAGCCGGATGGCCCCGAGGGTGCGGGAGCTCACTTCCGCGGTGGTCGCCCGGTGCGCCGCCGAGATCCCGTTCTACCGGGACCTGCCGCCGGAGATCCTGAGCGGTGAGGTGACCCGTTCGGTCTCGGCCGTCCTGGCGATGCTGCTGCGCACGCTCCGCAGGCACGACGCGGTGGGGCCGGGCGATCTGACGCGCATCATCGAGTGGTCGGCGCGCCGGGCCGAGGAGCGGCTGCCGCTGGAGGCGGCGGTGAGCGCCTACCTCATCGGCGCCGAGGTCTGGTGGCGGGCGCTGACCGAGGCGGCCGGGCCCGGCGAGCTGGCCGAGGCCGGTGAAGGGCTGCTCGGCTACCTGCGTACGGCGATGCCCGCCGTCGCCCTGGCCCACCAGCAGGCGCAGGAGGACATCAGGAGCGAGGACAAGCGGGTGCGACGGGCGCTCATCGGCGCGCTGCTGAGCGGCCGGCCGTACGAGAGCCTGGCCGAGGCGGCGGGCGTGGAGGTGGGCCAGGCGCACGAGGTGGTGCTCTTCGACTTCGGGCAGCCCGCGCCGCCGGCCCGGCTCGTGCAGTCGGCGATGGACGCGCACACCGGGTCGCTGGTGCTGATGGACCACGTCGACGGGGTCGCGCTGCTGCCTGACGGGTGCCCGCCGGAGCCGCTCGCGGACAGGCTGGCCGACGTCGTGGGACGGCCCCTGCTCGTCGCCGCGGCGCTGGCGGAGGAGCCCGCGCGCATCCCGGAGGCGGCGCGGGAGGCCCGCGCGGTGATGGAGCTGGTGCGCAGGCTCGGCAGGCCGCCGGGCCTCTACCGCTTCGACGACGTGCTGCTGGAGCACCAGCTCGCGCGGCCGGGCGCGGGCCTGTCACGGCTGGCCGCCAAGCTGGCGCCGCTCGACGGCCATCCCCACCTGCTGGAGACGTTGCGCGCGTTCGTCCACCGAGGGCACAACCGCCGCCGGACCGCGCTCGACCTGCACATCCACCGCAACACGCTCGACTACCGGCTGCGGCGGGTGAGCCTGCTGACCGGGCTGGATCTGGCGGTGCCCGCGCAGGCGCGGCTGCTGGAGGCGGCTCCGGCGTCGTCCACGCCCCCAGGGACGAGGAGCTCAGGATCTGGCTAGATCGCGAGCGGTGACCAGCCCGGCAAGTCGAAGACCATGACGGGCCGGGAGGAGTCCCACCGCTGCCAGCCCGGGTCGCCGGTCTTGGCGAAGGCGACCCAGGCCCGGTGCATGGCGTCGGCCAGCTCCTGCGGGGCGTCGTCGCCGGCCAGCTCACGGCAGTGCCGGAGGTTGTCGAAGACGAAGCCGATCTCCAGGCCGTGGCATGCGCCCAGGTCCATGACCGGTGAGCGCCAGGCGAACTCGTAGACGTGGGCCCGTTCCACGGAGTCGGCCAGGCGGTTGAGCGGGCCGCGCATGAGCAGGTCGGTGGCCATCTCGCCGAGGATCTCGCCGGGCCTGGCACCGGGCCGGGCGGACCTGTAGAGCCGGGCGGCGCGGGCGGGGATGCGGAACTTCAGCAGGGCCAGGCGCAGGGTCAGGCGGCTGACCCGGTCCACGGCGCCGGTGGGCACGAACCAGAGGCGGTACTCCTCCCGGTTGGCGCCGATGAGGAGGTCGGCCTCGACCGGGGCGGCCCCGGGCTCGGCCACGATGTGGAAGGCGGGGCCGCCGGTGATCGGGTTCGCCTTGCCGACGACCTCGGCCTGGGTGTCGAGCAGCCGCTCGCGGTCGACGGCGGCGAAGGCCCCGGCCGTGGCGGGGACGCCCAGCTCGGCCGCCATCAGCTTGACGATCTTGGCGGCCTCCTCGCGCGTGGCCGTGTGCGGGGGGCCGCTCTGCATGATCGCCCGGTGGAACAGCCTCTTCGCCCGCGGGCTGGTGAGCAGCGCCCCGATGCTGATCGCCCCCGCCGACTCGCCGAACACGGTGACGTTGCCGGGGTCGCCGCCGAAGGCCGCGATGTTGTCGCGTACCCATTCCAGCGCGGCGACCTGGTCGAGCAGGCCGCGGTTGTCCGGCGCGTCCGGGAAGACGCCGAAGCCCTCCACGCCGAGCCGGTAGTTGATCGAGACCAGCACCACCCCGTCGCGGGCGAAGGCGTGGCCGTCGTACAGCGGCATGCTCGACGAGCCGTTGCGCAGGGAACCGCCGTGGATCCAGACCATCACCGGGCGGGCGCCGTCGTCCACGCCCGGTGTCCAGACATTCAGGTTGAGGCACTCGTCGCCGGGGATCGGCTCCTCGGGGATGAGCCGGTCGAGCGGCGGCCGGTAGGGACGCTTGGGCGCGGTCGGCCCGAACCGCAGCGCGTCACGGACCCCCTCCCAGGGGCGCACGGGCGCGGGGGCGCGGAAACGTTCGGCCCCGAAGGGAGCGGCCGCGTAGGGGATGCCGCGGAAGACCGGGATCCCGTCCTGGAGATGGCCACGCACCTTGCCGTGCCGGGTGACCGCGATGATGTCCATGGCCCGAATCCTACCGATCGATCGGTCGGAAACAAGGCGCCTACAGGCCGGTCATCACGAGGCTCATGTAGTACCAGTAGCCGCTGCCGAAGATGTGCTGCGGGATCTCCTGGACCTCGCCCGTGGCGAGCGTGGCGCAGGTGAAGCCCCAGGCGGTGACCGAGCCGAGCACGTCGCCCTGGCCGACGACGGGCAGGGTGACCTCGCGCAGGCTGAACAGCGCCGACCCGGTGGTGCCGATGGTGGTGGCCGGGTTGGCGAAGTTGCCGGAATAGGCGCGGTCACCGTTGTTCATGGCGACGTACCGGCCGCCGCCGGGGTACATGTACCCGGCGAGGTTGATCCGGATCTCGTCGCCGTTGTTCTCGTCGGTGTCGTAGGCGTCGACGAAGTTCAGCTCCACCCGACAGGTGCCGGCCGTGCTCGTCGCGGCGGCCGGGGCCGCGGACACGGCCAGGCCCACCGTCAGCGCGAGCGCGAGGACGAGCTTGTGAGATCGCATGCCGTTACTCCCTCTGGTCGACCGGCGTTCCACGGCGAAACGCGGGCAACCTCAGGGTGCGGCAGGCGGTGTGGCAGGTCAGTGGCCGAATGCACACTCCGTCCGTGCCCTTCGGCGCGGTGAGCCGTGTCAGTGTGCGGTGAGCGCCTCCGGGCTGCCGGCGTACAGCTCCAGGTGCCGGCGGGCGCTGGCGGTCCACGTGTAGCGGTCGGCCAGGCTCAGGCCCGCGGTGCGGAGCCGGGCGCGGAGGGCCTCGTCGTCGAGCACGGCCGAGAGCGCGCCGGCCAGCGCTCCCGCGTCGCCGACGGGGGTCAGCAGGGCGTCGCGGCCGGGGACCAGCCACTCCCTGAACACCGGGATGTCGCTGGTGACCACGGGAAGACCGGCCGCCATCGCCTCCAGGGCGGCCAGGCCGAACCCCTCCTTCACGGAAGGGAACGCCAGCACGTCCGCCGCCGCGTACCACGCCGCCATCTCGCCCTCGGGCACGGTGCCGAGTTCGACGACGTCCTTGCCCAGGGTCAGGCCGAGGGCGTCCAGGCTCGCCAGCACCTTCTCCCTGTAGGCGCGGTGGTCCTGGAAGGAGTGGCCGCCGAGCACGGCCAGCACGGGCGGCGGCGTACGCTCGCCGACCAGCCTGGACAGCGCGGCCACCAGCGTGTCGCTGCCCTTGCGCGGCTCGATGCCGCCGACGGACAGCAGCAGCGGCCGGTCGGTCGCGCCGACCCGGGCCCGCAACCGTGCCACGACCTCCGGGGAGTGCCGGCTGTAGCGGGCCGGATCCACGCCGTTGGGCACCACGTCGGCCAGGACTCCGTAGTCCTCCCGCAGGATGTCCTGCCAGATCTTGGTGACCACCAGGATCTGGTCCGGCTCCAGGATGGCCTGGCGCTGGCAGTCCATCAGGATCTCGCTGTCGAAGTCGTCCACGTGGTGGACGGTGCGGACGACCCTGCTGGGGATCCCGGCGTCGCGCACGCGGGCCGCCGCACGGGCCGCGATGCAGTCCTGGGTGTGCAGGATGGGGTAGGCGGAGGCGAGGTCGGCCAGGGCCGCCTCCAGGGCGTCGATGTTCGCCGCGACCTTCTCCTCCAGCCCGCCGGTGGTGACGGGCGCGGTGACGACGTGGGTCGGGGCGGCGACCGGCCGGAAGAACCCCTTGCCCGGGTCACCGAGTCCGACGATCAGGACGTCCTGGCCGAGCGCGTGCATCGCCTCGCCCAGCGCCAGCGTGTGCGCGACGCCGCCCCTCGGCCGGGTGCTGTAGGTGATCAGGGCGACGGGAGGAAGGCGGAGGTGTTCTGTCACCGGTGGGACTCCGTTAGTTCAGGGCGGCGGCTCGCGATGGCCGCCGCCGTGTACGCGGCGCGCGCCGCGGTCTCGGTCACCAGGCAGCCGATCCCCTCCAGCGTCGCGCGCTGCCTGGCGTAGCCCTGGGGATCGGTGTCGGAGCCGAGGACGTACGCGACGACCTGCGGGCCGCCGTCGGCCATGATCTCGCCGAGCACCGGTGCGAGCTGCCCCGCCGGGTCCTCGTGCGAGCCGTAGCCGAGCACCACGTCGAGCAGCACCACCGCGACCTCGGGATCGCGGGCCTCCTGGCGGAGGATCTGAATGCGGTTGCCGGGGTCGATCATCGGATGCGGCCTGCCGACGGTGTACTCCTCCGCGCCCAGGTCGAGCAGCACGTTCGCGCCGGGCGGGGCGGGGACCGTGTTGCCGGGCAGGAGCGGCTCGTTGGAGTACACCTCGCCCAGCAGCTCGTTGATGATCACCTGGGCCTCGTAGCAGAGCGTTCCGCCGGAGTAGTAGCCGCGGACGGTGCGCCGCTCGTCGCCCAGGGCGCCGAGCCGCTCCTCCACCTGGGCGCGCAGGCCTTCGGAGGTGGCCGGGGGCGTCTTGCCTGCGAGCCGGGCGGCGGTGAGCGCGCCCTCCTCCAGCGTCCGCGCCATCCGCACCCCGGACGGCGGCTCCATCTCCGAGAGGCCGAGGAACGCGGCCACCGCCGGGGTGGACCCGCACTCTTCCAGCACGCTGTGGGCGACCGCCTCGCTCGGCGGCTTGGACACCAGCAGGATCACCTCGGTCTCGGGGTCCTCGTCGAGAGCGCGCACGGCCGCCTTGGCCATCCGCCCGCCGATGGCCTCGGACAGGTCACGGCCGCCGACGCCGATCACGTGCGAGACGCCGACGCCCCAGCGGTCGAGCAGGGCCGACACCTCCTGCGCCCCGGTGCCGGCGGCGGCGACGACGCCGACCGGCCCGCGGCGTACCGCGTTGGCGAACCCGAGACCGGTGCCGGAGATCACCGCGGTGCCCGCCCCCGGCCCCATGACCAGCAGGCCGAGCTCGTTCCCCCGCTTCTTGAGCTCCGCTTCCTCGTCCAGCGAGACGTTGTCGCTGAACAGCAGGACGTGCAGCCCCTGGGAGAGCGCGTGGTGGGCCTCCAGCGCCGCGTAACCACCGGGCACGGAGACGATCGCCACGGACGCGTCCGGCATCTGCGCGACGGCTCCGCTGACGGTGCGGGGCGCGGCGGCGGCGGCCTCACCGGACTCGGCGCGGGCGTCCTCGAACGCGGCCTGCTCGCCGGCGGCGAGCGCGGCCTCCGCCGCGGCCTCGTCACCGGCGCGCACGGCGAGTACGAGGTCGTTCGCCCCGGCCTGGCCGACGGACTCCGCGCCGAAGCCCTCGGCCTCCAGGTTCTCCCGGCCTGAAGGCGTCGCCATCACGGCACCCGCCCAGGTGACGCCGCCCTGTTCGGCCATGACCGAGGTGGCGACGAGCAGCCGGAGCGAGTCGAGGTAGGTGTCACGGACGACGCGGACGCGGGCGAGGTTGTCGTGGGTGCTCATGCGATGCTCATTGCTTCTTCGCTCATTGCTTGCTCGGGAACGATGTGCGTGCCGACACGGTTCTGCGGGTCCAGGGCTTCGAGCATGCGCTCCGCCGAGGTGATGACGGTGGTCCCGCCGCTCTCCCGTACGAAGTCGGTGGCCGCCCGGATCTTGGGCCCCATGCTCCCGGCCGGGAACTGGCCCTCGGCGAGATACCGCTCGGCCTGCGCGAGAGACAGCTCGTGGACGGCGCGGGCCCGCGGGGTGCCGTAGTCGACCATGACCGCGTCGACCCCCGTCACCAGGATCATCATCGTGGCCTTGAGTGATCCGGCGAGGCGTGCGGCCGCCGAGTCCTTGTCGATCACGGCGTCCACGCCGTGATAGCGGCCCTGATCGTCACGGGCCACGGCCACTCCGCCGCCGCCGGCGGCGAGGACCACCTTGCCGGCCGCGAGCAGGGGCGTGACCGCGGACAGCTCCAGCATCTCGGTGGGATGGGGCGAGGGGACCATCCGCCGGAAGCCCCGCCCGGCGTCCTGTCTCATCTCCCAGCCGCGCCGCTCGGCCATGGCCGCGGCCTCCGTCTCGGTGAAGAAGGGGCCGATGGGCTTGGTGGGCGTACGGAAGGCGGGATCGTGCGGGTCGACGACCATGTGCGAGATGAGGCCGACGGCCGTGCCCGGCCCCCGGATGGTGTCGATCGCGCGCACCAGGACGCTGCCGAGCTGCCCTTGTGACATCGCGTTCAGCGAGTACAGCGGCTGCGGTGGCACCAGATCGACGCTCCCCTCCTGTTGGATCGCCAGATGGCCGACCTGCGGGCCGTTGCCGTGGACGACGACCACCGACCAACCCGCCTCGCATAGGTTCGAGATCCCCGACGCCATCTGGGCGGCGTTGCTCTCGATCTGCTCGGCTGTACCCGGCTGATCCGCGCGGGTCAGGGCGTTACCGCCGACAGCCACCACAGCTACGTTGCTCACTGCTTGGTCGCCCCTACCTCAATATCCGATACTAGATGTAACGTTTAGTATAGTGAACTGTCCAGGAGGAAATATCAAATGTCCGAGACTGAGGGTGTGCGTGACCCAGGACCCGCACCCGACGCCCGGCAGGCCGCGAGCGAGCTTCTCCGCCTCTGGACCGCGGCCGCGGAGCGGGCCTTCGCCGGAAGCGCCCACCAGCCGGACATCTACCTCAGGACCACGCGCCTGGTCGGCGCGGTCGCGCAGCGGCTCCGCGAGTCCGGGCGGGGCCTCGAACCGCTGGTCGAAGCCTGGGCCGAGCACCGCGAGCTGGTGCGCCGGGTGGTCGAGTCCAGCGAGCTGCTGACGTCCGACGGCCTGGACGTCGAGGCCGTCGCGGGCGCCGCGTTCGCGATGCGTTACCGGGAGGCGCTCGAGGAGGTCACGCTGGACGACCGCCTGGCCGCCCTCGCGCAGGCCGCCCCGGGCGCCGGATGGCTGGTGCTGGAGGAGTCCGGCTACCGTCCCGGGGACCCGTTCGTCCCGTACCGGCGGCTGGAGGTCGACCCCGCCACCGGGCGGGCGCTGCTCGTGACGACGCGACCGGACGAGACGTTCACCGTCTGCGTGCACACCGTCGAGCGGGGGCGCATCGACCTGGAGACCGGCCGGCTCGCCTCAGGCGAGCCCGGCGACGGGGGACACGTCCTTCACGAGGCCGCCTCCGCGGAGGAACGGGAGGTGTGGGTGACCCGGCTCAAGGACTCCTGACGAGACACGCCACAGACCGGGCGATTGTGGGCATACCCGGTCATTCACTGACGCCTAGTTGCCACTCCCTACATTCTTTCTATAGTAGTCAAAGAGTAGTTTCCTATAGTAAATGCGTCATCCTTCATGGCGGTCTAGCCGAGCACCGTTAAGAGTCGGCCCGGACAAGGAGCCACATCATGACCGAGGCACCCGACACCCACCGGACCCTCGACCAGGAGGAACTCGCCGAGTTGATCGCCCGGTTGCAGAGCCGGGGGTTGCGGACCGAGATCTCCATGGAGGCGCGGAAGGGCGGCGCCGGTCCCGCCGACGCGGGGATGCTGTGGATCGACGGAAGCCCGGCCACGGTTCCCACCACGGCCGACTACGTGCGTGACTCCCCGTATGCCCTGCGGCAGGAGGACGACGGTTTCGGCATCTACGAGGGCTCGGTCCGGTTGGCGGACGCGGCGTTGGCTCCCCGGCCGAAGTACTACGACTTGAAGACGGCCGACGGCGTCCCCTACTGGCAGATCGCGCTCATGCACCTGGACTCCATGGCCAGCACGGTGCTGCAGACCTGCGCCTACTGGGGCAACTCCGACCAGTGCACGTTCTGCGGGATCGGGGTCTCCCTCGCGGCCGGTCGCACGATCGCCAAGAAGACGCCCGAGATGCTCGCGGAGGTGTCGGTGGCGGCCCGCGACCTGGACGGCGCCGTCGACGCCACGCTCACCACCGGCAGCACCGCCACCCCGGACCGCGGCGCCCTCTACGTCGGCAGGTGCGCCCAGGCCGTGAAGGAGGCGTCCGGGCTGCCGGTGCAGGTCCAGTTCGAACCCCCGTCCGACCTCGACGTGATCAACCGGGTCCGCGGCATGGGCGTGGACTCCGTCGGCATCCACGTGGAGACCTTCGACCCCGAGGTGCTCGCGCGGGTCGCGCCGGGCAAGGCGCGCTGGGGCATCGAGGCGTACTTCTCCGCCTGGGAACGCGCGGTCCGGGTCTTCGGCGAAGGACAGGTCTCGACGTACGTGATCCTCGGCATGGGCGAGGACCCCGACCTCACGGTGGACATGTGCCGCCGGGCGGTGGACATGGGCGTCTACCCGTTCATCGTCCCGCTGCGCCCGGTCCCGGGCAGCCTCATGGAGGACGAACGGCCCCCGTCAGCGGACTACGTCGAGGGGATCTACCGGCAGGTCGTCCCGCACATGCTGCGACGCGGGCTCACCGCCACCGGGGTCATGGCGGGATGCGCACGCTGCCAGGCGTGTTCGGGGCAGGCCGCCCTGGAACGTGCCGGTTCTGGTTCGACGAAGGGTGGGGTGCCCGATGGGCGCGTCTCTCTCCCGCTCGTTTTCTGACCAGGCCGCGCCGCATCACGTCTGCCGTACGGTGACGGCGGCGGAGGAGCTGGAGGAGCACCTCCGGATCCGGCGATCGGTCTTCGTGGCGGAACAGTCGCTGTTCGAGCAGACCGACCAGGACGAGTTCGACCGCGATCCCAGCGTCCACCACGTGCTCGCGTTCGCCGACGGCGTGCCGGCCGGCACGGTCCGGCTGTACCGCTACCCCGCGCCCGACGGCGAGAGGCTGTGGAAGGGGGACCGGCTCGCGGTGCTCCCGGAGTATCGGCACCTGTGGCTGGGGGGCCCGCTGGTCAGGTACGCGGTGGAGACCGCCGCGGCCGCCGGCGGCGCGCGCATGATCGCGTACGTCCAGCTCGGCAACGTGAGCTTCTTCCGGCGGCTCGGCTGGTCGAAGGTGGGCGGCCCGGTCGCCTACGTCGGCGTGCCCCACCAGCAGATGAGCATCGACCTGACGTGATCACTTCGTACGTCAGGAAGGCCGGGCATGTGTCAGCGGCCCAGCCGGGTGACGGACTCCTCGTTCAGGTCGAAGACCACCACCGAGCCGGAGGCGTCGCGCAGGCGCACCTCGCCGGTGTCGTCGAGGGTGCCGAGCCGGCGCGCGGTCAGCCCTCGCGCGGTGAAGGCCTTGGCGCACTCCTCGACCCGGTCGTCAGGCGTCGTGAGCAGGAAGGCGAAGCAGGGGAAGCAGGACAGCCAGTCGGCGACCGGCACGCCCTCGGGCACGGGGAGCTCGTCCATGTCCACCTGGACGCCCAGCCTGTTGGCCTCCAGCAGCATGGCCAGCGAGCCGATCATGCCGGCCATGCTGACGTCCTTGGCGGCCACCGCCGCGCCCGACTCCGCCACCTCGGCGAGGGCCCGGACGTCGCCCGCCAGGCGGTCGCCCCGCTCGTCGAACGACGGGAAGAACAGGAAGTCGTCGCGCATGCGCCCGTCGAGGCAGCAGGCGAGCATCAACGCCTGGCCGGGGGCGGCGTGCGTGGCCGACAGCACCTTCTCCGCGGTGCCGAGACCGAACGCCGACAGGCTCGGCGGGCCGTCGCTCTCGGTGAGGTGCCCGCCCACCACGGGCACCTGGTAGGTCTCGCCGGCCCACTTGAGGCCCTCCAGGATCTTCCTGGTGACCTCGCGCGGGCCGACGATCGTGTCGACGATCGCGAGAGGACGGGCGCCCATGGCGGCGAGGTCGTTCACGTTCGCCAGGACGGCCGCCACCCCGGCGCCGTAGGGGTCCTTCGCGACGAAGGAGGGCAGCATCGCCTCCCCGCCGACGATCAGGTTGCGCCCGCGATCGTGCACGACGGCTCCGTCGTCGCCGGGACCGGACCACCAGTCACCGCCGCCGAACACGTCGGTGACCGCCCCGATGGCGCTCTTGGCCGTCACGCCCGGAAGGCCGCGCAGCCGTTGTGCCAGGTGGTCGAGGTCGTTGATCGGCACGATGAGTTCTCTTCCATGCGGTGGGTGGCGCCGGCAGACAGAGCAGGCGCTGAAGACGTCATTCTAGTGAGGAAGCCTTTCCCGTGACAGGACACCCCGTTCGCTACCGTGAAGCGTCGCGCGGCCAGACATCGCAGGTCGCCGGCTTTCTCACCCTTCCGGAGCGCACGACCAAGCCCCGCCGGCGCGGCATCTCGCACGTCCTCGACAACGGCATGTCGGTGGCCGAGGCCGAGCTCCGGCTGTCCTCCGCCGCCGCGAGCATCGACGTGTGGAAGTTCGGCTGGGGCACCGCCTACATCGATCCGGCGCTGGACGCCAAGCTCGACCTGCTGGCCGCGCACCAGGTGCTGGCCTGCACCGGGGGGACCCTGCTGGAGGTGTCGTGGCAGCAGGGCGTGCTCGACCGGTTCATGGACTGGGCCGAGTCGGTGGGGTTCCCGTGCATAGAGGTGTCGTGCGGCTCGGTGGCCATCCCGCGCGACGACAAGAACGCGATGATCAGCGCGGCGGCGTCCCGGTTCGTCGTGCTCTCGGAGATCGGGGTCAAGAACCCCGACACGCCTCCTTCGGCCCGGCAGTGGGGCGCCGACGCGCGGGCCGACCTGGAGGCGGGCGCGCGCTGGGTGGTGACCGAGGGGCGCGAGAGCGGCACCGTCGGGCTGTACGACCCGGCCGGCGAGGTGCGCACGGAGATCGTCGACGCGGTCGTCTCGGCGGTGGGCCTGGAGAACGCCCTGTTCGAGGCGCCCCTTCGCGCGCAGCAGGCCTGGCTCATCCGGCGTTACGGCGCGAACGTGAACCTCGGCAACATCGCTCCGGCCGACGCCCTGGCGGTCGAGACGCTCCGGCTGGGGCTGCGCTCCGACACCATGGGAACTTTCCCTCTCCCTCCGCACGACGCAGGACTGGAGGATTCACCATGATCCCGCATCAGTATCGAACCGTGGCGTTCACCGACGTCCCGGTGGATCTCGACGAGCGTTCCCTGCGGGAGTTCTTCCTGAGCCGCCAGGTGTACCGCAGGACCCGGTTCGTGGTGGCACGCAACGACGACGGACTGGCCCTGGTCGAGGTCACCAAGGCAGGCGAGGAGGAGCTGTTCGTCGACGTCACCGACGTGCGCGTGCTGGCGTCGCCCCAGGAGACGATCCTCGTGGACCGGGCCGACATCGACACCGCCGTGCCCAGCCAGCTGCTGCGCGCGGCGTCCGGGATCGCCGACGCCCCGCGCTGCGTGGTCGTCCGCGGCCGTTACGGGCACGTCAACTTCATGCTGGACGCCGTCCCGCGCCGGGTGCACGTGCTCGACGTCGCCCCGCCCTGGCCGGCCAAGCTGGTCGACCAGGTACGGCGCGTCCTCGACACCGCCGAGGAGCTGCCGGCGACCGAGTGCGTGTCAGAGGTCGTCGACCTGGAGGAGATGGCCGCCCGCGAGCCGGCCGGCCACTACCTGCTGCCGTGCCGAGGGGGCGGCATCACGGTCCCCGGGGCGGAGGTCTCCTATCTCGACGAGGTGCCGCCCGAGGCGGACTGGCTGCTGCTGGGCTGCGCCCGCTCGCGCGCCATCCACGACCACTTCTATCCGGATCGGGCGGCGGGCGTGACCCAGGTCGACATCTGCCCGGCCGCGCTGGCGGCCAGCAGGCCGCTCCCTCCCGGCGAGGCCCGGCTCACCAAGTGCTGCCTGCTGGAGGAGCACATCGAGACCCGCGGCGACACGGTGGTGGTGCCCTGGGGAGCGTCGTTCACCCTGGTCTCGGCGGGGCTGGCCGCCGCCTCGGACCTGGCCGAGGAGCTTCGTACCACCGAGGAAGGGCGGGAGAACGCGACGTGAGCGCGCGCATCTCGGACTCGACGGTCTACTCGCACCTGTGGGGCACCGACGAGCTACGGCAGATCTTCGACGAGCGGGGCCGCCTGCAGGGGTGGCTCGACGTGCTGGCCGCGCTGGCCAGGGCGCAGGCGGCGGAAGGGCTCATACCCGCAGGGGCCGCCGAGACCATCACCGCCGAGCTGCGCGTCGACCGGCTCGACCTGGACCGGGTCGCGCGCGGCACCCGCGAGACCGGCCACTCGACCCTGGGCCTGATCCACGAGCTGCGCCGGGTGCTGCCCGAGCCGGCCCGCGAGCACGTCTACGTCGGCGCGACCGTCCAGGACGTCACCGACACCTGGACCTCGCTGGCGACGCGCGCGGTCGGCGGCATCGTCTGGCGCGACCTGCGCCGGATCGAGGACCGCCTGCTCGACCTGGCCGTGGAGCACCGCGACACCCCGATCGCGGGCCGGACGCACGGCCAGCCGGGAGCGCCGGCCACCTTCGGCTGGAAGGCGGCGTCCTGGGCGGACGAGATCCGGCGGCATCTCGACCGGCTGCGCGAGGGCGCGCCGCGGTGGCTCGTCGGGCAGCTCGGCGGCGGCATCGGGACCCTGGTCGCGTACGGCGACCGCGGACTCGCCGTACGGGCCCGCTTCTGCGCCGACCTCGGGCTGGCCGACCCGGTCATCTCCTGGCTGAGCGCCCGCGACCGGATCGCCGAGTTCGGCGGCCTGCTCGCCCTGGTCACCGGCACGCTTGCGCGGATCGGCGAGGAGGTGTACGAGCTGCAGCGCCCCGAGATCGGCGAGCTGGGCGAGCCGCGTCCCGAAGGGGTGGTCGGCAGCATCACGATGCACCACAAGCGCAACCCCGAGGGCAGCGAGCACCTGAACACGCTGGCCCGGCTGGTCAGGGCCAACGCCGGGGTGCTGCTGGAGTCGGTCGTCAGCCAGCACGAACGTGACGGGCGGGCCTGGAAGGCCGAATGGGTGGCGCTGCCCGAGGTGTGCCTGCTGTCGGGCACGGCGCTGAGGCTCGGGGTCCAGCTCGTCGAGGGACTCGAGGTGCGCTCGGACCGGATGGCGGCCAACCTGCGCACCCACCTGGGCGGCACCCAGAACCCGTCCGACGCCGGCGCGGCCGCCGCCATGGTCGACCTCGTGGTGGCCCGCGCCCGCCGCGCCAGGTCGGAGGAGTCGCCCTCATGGCCGTGACACCGGATCACCGGGAGAACCAGGGGGTGGCGCCGCCCCGGGCCGAGCTGGCCGTGCTGCCCACTCCCCTGGTGGAGGCGCCACGGCTGGCCGAGGCGCTGGACGTGCGCGGGCGGATGCTGCTCAAGCGCGACGACCTCACCGGCTTCGCGGTGGCCGGGAACAAGGCGCGTCAGCTGGAGATGCTGATCGCGGCCGCCCGTGAGTCCGGTGCGCGTGTGCTGGTGACCGGCGGGACGCCCGGTTCGAACTTCTGCCAGGCCGCGGCGGCGGCCGCCGCCTGGGCGGGCCTGCGCTGCGTACTGATCTACGCCGGATCGCCTCCCCAGACCTCGCACCCCAACCTGCTGGCGGCCCGCCACTGGGGCGCGGAGATCCGATGGACCCACGACCCGGACCGCGCCTTCGTCGACGTCGCGATCGAGAGAGCGGCCGGCGAACTCGGCCAGACCGCCTTCGCCGTACCACGCGGCGGCGCGACCCCACTCGGTGCGACCGGCTTCCACCTGGCAGCCCTCGAACTGGCCACCCAACTCGTACCCCAAGCCGCGCCCCAGCCCGGGGAGCAAACCGCGGCCCAGCAAGGGCCTCACTCTGAGGGCCGGTCCGGGGCACAAGCCGGGGCTCACGTTGAGGGCCGGCTTGTGGGGCCCGTTGTGGTTGTCGTGGCGGCGGGGTCTGGAGGGACGCAGGCCGGGCTGGTGTCCGGGGCCGTGGCGTCGGGGCGCAGGATGCTGATTCGTGGCGCCTCGGTCAGCCGGCCGCCGGATGAGACCGCCCGGCGGATACTCGAGCTGGGCGAAGGATGCGCCCGGCTGATGGGGACCGAGATCCCGGAGGCGTCCGATGTCGTGGTCGAGGACGCCCGCGGCCCCGGGCACGCCCGCCCCTCGGAGGAGGGCGAGCGCGCCGCGCGGCTGGCGTTGCGCGCCTCAGGGGTCGTCCTCGACCCGGTCTACACCGCGAAGGCGCTGGGCGCCCTCCCGCGCATCCTCGGCGAACGACGCCACGACCCCGACCTGACCACAGTTCTCTGGCACACCGGCGGCCTGCTCGACGCCGTCGCCGGATGGGAGGCACGATGATCGACGACGGACTGCCGTCCGCACCCTCGGCGCACCACCGGGGCGGGCTCGACCGCCTGGGCCCACCGGTGGAAGGCCCGGCCCAGGAGCTGATCGACAGCGGGTTCGCGCTGGAGAACGCCGACTCGCCGCTGCTGCACGCGGGCCTCAACCTCGCCGACCTCGCGCACCTCGTCGATCTGCACGAACGCGGGGTGGTCCCCTACAGCGCCGCCGAGCAGCTCATGCGGGTGCTGCTCCGGGCCGTGCGCACCCCGGCCGAGGACTTCCCCTACGACCCGGCGTTCGGCGAGCCGTACAACTCGCGGGAGCGGTACTTCACCGCCCAGATCGGTGACGACGCCGGGTGGCTGCACGCCGGCCGGCCGCGGCGCGAGGCCGTGCGCATCGCCCTGCGGCTGCACGTGCGGAGCGTCCTGGAGGACCTGATCGAGGCGTCGGCGGAGCTGGCGCAGGCCATCGCGAAGGTCGCGGCGGGCAACAGCACGACGTGGCTGCCCGACCAGACCTACCTGCAGCACGCGCAGCCCTCCACGTTCGGCCACTACCTGGTCAGCTTCGCCTACCCGGTCCTGCGCGACGCCGAGCGGCTCATGGACGCCCTGGCCTGGGTCAACACCAGTCCGGGCGGGGCGGGCTGCGTCAACGGGAGCCGGCTGCTGGCCGACCGGGGCAGGGTCGCCGAACTGCTCGGCTTCGAGGGTTTCATCCAGCACACGCGCGACGCCATGTGGCAGATCGACGGGCTCATCGCGGCGCTGTCGCACGCGTCCAGCCTGCTGACCACGCAGAGCAAGCTGGCCGAGGACCTGGAGATCTGGGCCAGCAACGAGTTCGACTACATCACCATCGCCGACGGGTTCAGCCGTTCCAGCGTGCTCATGCCGCAGAAGCGCAACCCGTACGCCCTCTCGATCATCCGCGGCGCCTCCGGCACCCTGATCGGCCGGCTCACCGGGTTCCTCGCCGTCAGCAAGAGCCCGTCGGCCCGCAGCGACAACCTGATCTACGCGTACGGCGAGATCCCCCGCGCGCTGGACCTGGCGCTGCGTACGACGAGGCTGACCAGCGGGGTCATCCGCAGCATGACGGTGAACGCCGACCGGATGTGGGAGGCCCTGGAGTCGGGCTTCAGCCAGGCGACCGACCTGGCGGAGTTCGTCATGCAGACCTGCCGGGTGGACTACCGGACCGCCTACCAGGTGGTCGGGATCGCCGTGCGGGAGGCGAGCAGGGAAGGGCTGCGCGGCATCGACCTCGACGCGGCCCGGCTGGAGTCCGCCGCCCAGCAGTACGCCGGGATCTCCCTCGGGCTGGAGGGCCGGGACCTCACCGAGATCCTCGACCCCCGGCACATCGTGGAGACGCGGACGCTGGCCGGCGGGGCGGCCCCGCCCGTGGTCGAGGCGATGGCCGCCGACTGTCTCGCGGAGGCGACCGCGTTGCTGGGCCGCGCGCGGGCGGCGCGCGCCTCGTTCGAGCACTCCGAGGCCGCGCTGGTCGCGCTCGCGGAGAACTTCATCAAGGGGGACCCCGCCGAGGGGAACGACATCAAGGGAGAAACCGATGAACGCCACTGATACCGCCACCCCGGTGCGCCTTCCCGGGGAGGTGAACGTCGTCAACATCGGCCTGCCGCTGTTCGCCGAGGCGATCGCCGAGCAGAAGCGCCCGGTGGTCCAGGTCGACTGGCGGATTCCCGGTGGCGGTGACGCCGAGGTGGTCGCGGCTCTTCGCCGCCTCTACGGCCGGCACGCGGCGACGATCGACGCCGCCAACAAGGAGGTCTTCCGGCGGCTGGACCGGGGCGCGCCGCAGCTGGTCGGCGTGCGGACCGCAGGCGAGGTGATCCCGATCCTGGCCGAGGGCCGGGTGCTCCTGCACTGCGGGCCGCGCATCGCGATCGAGGACACGGTCGACCCGCTGCGCCGTTCGATGCGCGCCGCGGTCTGCGCCGAGGGGTGGGCGCGCGACCCCGATGAGGCCGACGCCCTGCTCCTTGACGGTTCCGTACGGCTGGAGCCGGCCAACGCGCACGGCGTGGTCGTGCCGATGGCGACGGCGATGGGGCCGGGCACGCCCGTGTGGGCCGTCGAACTCGCCGACGCCGGCGTCACCACCTACGCGCCGATCGGCCAGGGGCCCGGCGACGTGGCGTGGTTCGGCCGCGACACCCCCGGCGCGATCGACCGTCTGGTGCTGCTGCGCGAGGTGGTCGGCCCGGTGCTGGCCGCCGCCCTGGCCGAGGCCGGGCCGGTCGACGTGATGTCGCTGGCGGCGCAGGCGGTCGCCATGGGCGACGACGTGCACGTCCGCACGCAGGCCGCGACCAACCTGCTGCTGCGCAACCTGCTGCCCGCGCTGGTGTCGGGCGACCACCCCCGCCGGACGGAGGCGGCGACGTTCCTCTCGGGCAACCACCTGCTGTTCCTCACGCTGGCCATGGCCGCCGCCCGGGCGCTGACCGCCTGGGCCGCCGAGGTCGAGAACAGCTCGGTCGTGACCGGCATGGCACGCAACGGGACCGACTTCGCCGCCTGGCTGGCCGGGCCGTCCTCCGACTGGCACCTCGCGCCCGCGCCGATGGTGGAGCGCGCGCTCTACCACCCGGGGCGAAGTGAGGCGGACGCCGCCCCGGACATCGGGGACAGCTCGGTGCTGGAGCTCGTGGGCCTCGGCGGCGCGGCCGCGGCCGGTTCGCCGGCTGTGGCCCAGATCGTCGGGGGGACCATGGCCGCCGCCGCCGAGCTGACCACGCAGCTCGACCAGGTGTGCGTGGGCAACTCCAGCCGGTTCATGATCCCGGTGTGGGGGATGAAGGGCTCACCGGTGGGCGTCGACGTGCGCAAGGTCGTCGAGCTCGGCATCACCCCGCAGGTGACGACGGGGATCCTGCACAACGCCGACGGCAGCGGCCAGGTCGGCGCCGGTGTGGCCACGGCGCCGGTCCAGGCGTTCGTCGACACGATGATGGCGCTGGACGCGAAGCTGGGGGGCTGACCCGGAGGCGAGGCGTGCTCCGCGCGGGGCGCGCCTCGCCTCAGGCGCAGATGTCGGCCTGCCGTACGTCGATCTTGGGGACGTGGGCGAGCGTGTTGGAGACGTAGCAGACCCGGGAGGCCGGGGCGAGCAGCGGTTCCAGCTCCTCGATCGGCAGGCTGGTGTTCACGGTCAGCCTGATCTCCTTGAAGCGCGGGCCGTCGTACTCGCCGACCGCCGACACCTGGAGGTCGGGCAGTTCGATGCCGCGTTTGCGCGCCGACCACGCCAGCGCCAGCGCGTAACAGGACGCGAGCGACCCGAGGAAGTAGTCGGTCGGCATCGGGCCGGTGTCGGTTCCGCCGGCCTCCGGGGGCTCGTCCACCGGGAACGAGAACGCCCCGGCCGTGACGGTCGCCCGCCAGTCGCCCTCCCACTTGGCGATGACTTCTTGCGATTCTCCGGATCTTGCCAAATCTGCTCCCTTGGTGCAGCGCATAGATGAGAGACCGCGGGCCCCGGGGCGGCGCCCCGGGACCCGCGGCCCCCTGTGAGTCAGCTGTACAGGCGGTCGAAGTTCTCGTTGAAGACGAGGTCCGCCAGCTCACCGTCGCCGACGGCTTCGATCATGCGGTGGTACTCACCCGCGAAGTCGCCCCACGGCAGGTCGGAGGCGAACAGCACGCGGTCGCCGCCGATCCCGCGCCGCTCGATCTCCTGCGCGAGCCAGTACGGAGCGAACCCGACGGACCAGGTGAGGTCGGTGTAGACCTTCTTGCCGGCCTCGATCCAGTCGAAGAACCTCGTGCCGATGAGCTTGATGTGGCCGCTCACCCCGCCACCGAAGTGGACCAGGTGGACCGGCGTCTCGTCGGCGTACCGGTCCACCAGCTGGCCGACCTTGTCGATGTCCGACTGCGCACCCGGCGAGGTGTGCACGTGGACGACGAGGTTGTTGGCCTTGGCGGCGGCGAAGATCTTGTCCAGCTGGACCTGGCACTCGGCGTCCTCGACGGACCCGCCGAGCAGGAAGCTGATCTTGAGAGCCTTCACCCCGGTCTCGCCGACGAGCGTCAGCGCCTTCTCGGTGAGCTCGGCGTCCTGCGGTCGCGGAGACGCCCACACCGCGGCGCGGAGCCGGTCGTCCCTTGCCGCCGCCTCGACGACGAGCTCGTTGAGCTCGAACGAGTGCTTGGGATCGGGGACCCCGTAGTTCGGGATCACCAGCGCCCGCTCGGTGCCCTCCGCGTCCAGGTCGGCGAGCAGTTCGTCGACGGTGGCGCGGGCCTTCACGTCCGGGTTGACGGGCGGTCCGCCGTAGAACGGGAAGGCGGGCAGAACTCCGATGTGCCGGTGGGCGTCAGAGTGCCGCGATGGTGCTTTCGTCATCACATGGTCCAAGTGTTGAGCTGGAAGTGGCCCTCCCGCCATGCCGTCAGGGCGGAGTCCAGGACGTCGAGCGGGTTGAACGCCTTGATCCCCGGGATCAGGTCGTCCTCCCGCATGCCGTACAGCGCGCCCATGGCGAAGCGGCAGGCGTAGATCGTGGCGCCCTCGTCCAGGAGAGTCTGGAGCTGCCTGTTGACCGCCAGGTTCCCCGGGAACCCCTCCTTGCCGACCGCGGGGTAGCCGCGACCGGCGGCGCCGAGCAGCACGGCGGGGCCGTAGAGGACGACGGTCAGCTTGAACCCCTTGCGCTGCAGGCGCGTGGACGTCATCAGGTTGACGAGGGAGACGGACCCTTCGAAGGGCACCGAGTGGATGAAGACCGTGGCCTTCTGACCCTCTTCGGCCCGGATGTCTTCGAAGACCTTCTCGCTGGTGTCCCAGAGAACGTCGCCTTCGGCGGGAGTCGCGACGGTTACCGTCTTGGTGGACATGTCACTCCTTTGTGAATAACTCGCTCTATGGTTGTCGGCCTATGCGGTCAGACCGCGGGTCCTTTTCGTGGCGGTTGCTGCTTCCACTGCTTCTGGTGACTCCCCGGCATGCGCGCGATGACCGCGTTGCGCAGCTTCAGAGGCAGCCGGTGGAAGACCGGGACGTAGATCCGGCGCCAGAAGATCTCGACGCCGCGGGGCGGCAGAGGACGGGTGGCACCGAGACGGGCGGCCACCTTGTCCTGCGCGTCGATCATCAGGTAGTGCTCGGACGTCTGGCGTACCCAGCGAGTCAGCCCCATCTCACTTCCCCAGCTTCGACAGGGCGTTCTGCGCCGCGAGCGAGATGGGCTCGTTGAGCGCGCCGATGGGCGGGCTGTAGACGTTCTCCATCGTCGCCAGGTCGTTGATCGTGATCCCGGTGCGCACGGCCATGGCCAGGAAGTCGGCGCGTTCCTTGATGCCCTCGCCGCCGACGAGCTGGGCTCCGATGAGCCGCAGATGCTCGGGCTCGGCCAGGAGCTTGACCTTGACCGGCTTCACGTCGGGGTAGTAGCGCGCCCGGGAGATGCCCTGCGCGTTGCCCACGACGAAGGGGACGCCGAGCGCGGTCGCCAGCGTCTCGCTGAAGGAGACCCCGCCGATCATCCACTTGCCGGCCACCATGCCCCAGGGCACGTAGACGGCCTGGTACTCGCGGGTGCCGCCTGCCGCGTTCACCCCTGCGACCTTGCCCTGCGCGTAGGCGTGGCTGCCGGAGAGCCCCTGGATCGGCACGTTGGAGACGCCGTGCGGGATCTCGGTGCAGTCGCCGGCCGCGTACACCCCGCTCACCGAGGTGCGCATCCGGCCGTCGACGATGAGGCCGCCGCTCATGCCGGTCTTGAGACCCGCGGCGGTGGCGAGCTCGACGTTGGGGACCTTCTTCGTGGCGACGACCACCAGGTCCGCCTGGATGCCGCCCTGCGACGTGGTGACCTCGCGCAGCTTGCCGCCGTCGCCGACGAAGCCGGTGACCTTGGTGTTGAAGTGGAGCTTGGCCCCCATCTCGATCCAGGACTCCTGGACCGGCTCCATGATGTCCGGGTCGGTCGCGGACGACATGGCCCAGGGGGCGGGGTCGACCAGGTGGGTCTCGATGCCGCGGTGGGCGAGCGCGGTGACCATCTCGGCTCCCAGCGGCGTCGCCTCGTCGACGACCGCGGTCTTCACCGTGTCGAGGACCTTGTCCCACTCCATCGCCTGGCGGATGTTCTTGACGTAGTAGATGCCGCCCAGGTCGCTGTTCGGCACGTCCGGGTCGGCGTAGTCGAAGCCGGTGGCGAGCACGAGCGAGTCGTAGCGTTCGACGGTGCCGTCGGTCGTGGTCACCGTCTTGGCCTTGACGTCGATGCTCGCGACGGTCGTCTCGTAGCGGATGTCGATGCCCTGGTCGACGTACTGCTGCTTGGTCGCCATGAACAACGACTCGAAGCTCGCGATCTCGCGGCCGTGGACGTAGGGAATCCCGCAGGGGCTGTACGCAGCGTCCTCGTATCCGGTGAAGACGATGACCTCCGCGCTCGGGTCCGTGCCCTTGGCGGCACCCGCGGCACCCATCCCAGCGGCTCCACCGCCTACAACAACGATTCGCCTGGTCATCTCCCGCTCGTCTCCCATCGGAACGCACCGCGTTGAGCATGCTCAAATTTCTATTCACCATACTTGACGTAGCTCTGAGGTACCGTCAAGGTGTGTACAAGGACTGGTTGAGAACCCGAGAAACGCGTGAGTTTGGCGGAGGGTCTGCGTGATCGCACGAGTGGCCGAAGTCGTCTCCGGTATCGGCCCGAAGATCAAGTCACTCCGCAAGCAGAACGGCTACTCGCTTCAGTCACTTGCCGAGCGCGCCGATGTGTCGGCGGCGACGATCCACAAGATCGAGCAGTCGGACATGGTCCCCACCATCACGACCCTGCTCAAGATCGCCGGAGCGTTCGAGCTCCCCGTGTCCTACTTCGTCGAGGACGACGACGACCACCTGCCGACGGTCCACACCCGGGCCGCCAACAGGCGCCCGATCTACACCTCCCACGCGGGGCTCGATCTGGCCGGGATCACCGGCCCGTACGGCGACTTCCTGATGGCGGCGGCCGTCGCGACGGTCCTCCCCGGCGCGAGCAGCGGCAGCAAGCCGATGGGACACCCCGGCGAGGAGCTGCTCTACGTGATGTCGGGCAAGCTGGCGTTCACGGTCGCCGACACGCTTACATGCTGGGCGCCGGCGACTCGCTCCACTTCCGCACCCAGCAGCCCACTCCTGGCGCAATCCGGCGGAGGAAGACTGCGTGGTCCTCTGGATGGCGCTGCGCCCGCAGCAGTGAAGCCGTGCGTCTCCTCCCTGGAGACGCACGGCTTCCGTCGTGCTGGTGACGTCAGGCGTAGCCCCACGCGCCGGCGTACTTGGCGAGCCGGGCGAGAGCGTGGCGGTGCCGAAGGTGCGGGCCGGCTGGATCGGCCGGACTTGATGTTGTCGCTGCGGTCGCCCAGGTCGGCAGGTACCTGCCGTGGTCGTGCTTGCCGTAGTCGAGCTCTCCGGCTCCCACGGCACGCCCAGGTAGTCGCAGACCTCGCGGGTGACCCGCCGGGCTCGGCGGTCAGCTCCTCGTAGCGGAGCGTCAGGCCGTCGAGGGTGTGCGGGCCTTCTCCAAGGCTTGAAGTACTTCAGCGCGTTGGCTTCCAGGGCTTCGCGCGAGCTGTGTTGCCCTTGCGGTTCTCCAGGGAGGAGACCACGCCCTCCGGTGGCGCAGCAGGAAGAGGAACTTCGCCTTCGGCCAGGCGTACTTCAGCCGCTCCAGGTGAAGACGTTGCCGGGTCGTCGACGATGACGTCTGCCGCTGCGCGCAGCTCAGTGGGGACGTCCCACAGCACGTGCTCCAGCTCACCTGTCCAGCTGACTCCTCGAAGCCGGGGCCGCTGCACCTGAGCGGCGCAGTGCAGCTCGTGCGGGGCGGACGCGGAGTGCTGTGAGCAGCGCGAGAGCGTGGGCCTGAGCGGCGGGCGATCACGAAGACGGGTCCACCTGCCGGCATCACCTGGGACGACCTGCACGCGGCTGAGGTGTCGACTACCGCCCGAGCATGCCGCCGCCAGGTGGAGTCACCCGTCTTCGTGACGCCTCGTCGTCAGCTCCACGCTTGCGCGCCGCTCAACACCATCCCGGTCGCGCCGCACGGTGCACCTGCGCCGCTCAGGGTGCAGCGGCCCCGGCTTCTCCGAGGGTCCATGTCGGCTCCAGGTCTGGAGCACTGCTTGGACCGCATCCTCACCTGGAGCTGCAGGCAGCGCAAGGACGTCAGTCGACAGACCCCGGCAACGTCTTCACCGGAGCGGCTGAATACGCCTGCCGAAGGCGAAGTTCCCTTCCGCTGCGCCCGGAGGGCGTGGTCTCTCCTGGAGAACCGCAAGGCAACACCGTCGCGCGAAGCTGAAGCCACGCGCTGAATACTTCAAGCCCTTGGAGAAGGCCCGCACCACCTCGACGGCCTGACGCTCCGCTACGAGGAGCTGACCGCCGAGCCCGAGCGGGTCACCCGCGAGGTTGCGACTACTGGGCGTGCCGTGGGGCCGGAGATGCTCGACTACGGCAAGCACGACCACGGCAGGTACCTGCGAACCTGGGCGACCGCAGCGACAACATCAAGTCGGCCGGATCCAGCCGGCCCGCACCTTCGCACCGCACGCTCTCGCCCGGCTCGCCAAGTACGCCGGCGCGTGGGGCTACGCCTGACGTCACCAGCACGACGGAAGCCGTGCGTCTCCAGGGAGGAGACGCACGGCTTCACTGCTGCGGGCGCAGCGCCATCGAGCCCCGCGTGGGAGGTGTAGATCGGGCGCCTGTTGGCGGCCCGGGTGTGGACCGTCGGCAGGTGGTCGTCGTCGTCCTCGACGAAGTAGGACACGGGGAGCTCGAACGCTCCGGCGATCTTGAGCAGGGTCGTGATGGTGGGGACCATGTCCGACTGCTCGATCTTGTGGATCGTCGCCGCCGACACATCGGCGCGCTCGGCAAGTGACTGAAGCGAGTAGCCGTTCTGCTTGCGGAGTGACTTGATCTTCGGGCCGATACCGGAGACGACTTCGGCCACTCGTGCGATCACGCAGACCCTCCGCCAAACTCACGCGTTTCTCGGGTTCTCAACCAGTCCTTGTACACACCTTGACGGTACCTCAGAGCTACGTCAAGTATGGTGAATAGAAATTTGAGCATGCTCAACGCGGTGCGTTCCGATGGGAGACGAGCGGGAGATGACCAGGCGAATCGTTGTTGTAGGCGGTGGAGCCGCTGGGATGGGTGCCGCGGGTGCCGCCAAGGGCACGGACCCGAGCGCGGAGGTCATCGTCTTCACCGGATACGAGGACGCTGCGTACAGCCCCTGCGGGATTCCCTACGTCCACGGCCGCGAGATCGCGAGCTTCGAGTCGTTGTTCATGGCGACCAAGCAGCAGTACGTCGACCAGGGCATCGACATCCGCTACGAGACGACCGTCGCGAGCATCGACGTCAAGGCCAAGACGGTGACCACGACCGACGGCACCGTCGAACGCTACGACTCGCTCGTGCTCGCCACCGGCTTCGACTACGCCGACCCGGACGTGCCGAACAGCGACCTGGGCGGCATCTACTACGTCAAGAACATCCGCCAGGCGATGGAGTGGGACAAGGTCCTCGACACGGTGAAGACCGCGGTCGTCGACGAGGCGACGCCGCTGGGAGCCGAGATGGTCACCGCGCTCGCCCACCGCGGCATCGAGACCCACCTGGTCGACCCCGCCCCCCTGGGCCATGTCGTCCGCGACCGACCCGGACATCATGGAGCCGGTCCAGGAGTCCTGGATCGAGATGGGGGCCAAGCTCCACTTCAACACCAAGGTCACCGGCTTCGTCGGCGACGGCGGCAAGCTGCGCGAGGTCACCACGTCGCAGGGCGGCATCCAGGCGGACCTGGTGGTCGTCGCCACGAAGAAGGTCCCCAACGTCGAGCTCGCCACCGCCGCGGGTCTCAAGACCGGCATGAGCGGCGGCCTCATCGTCGACGGCCGGATGCGCACCTCGGTGAGCGGGGTGTACGCGGCCGGCGACTGCACCGAGATCCCGCACGGCGTCTCCAACGTGCCGATCCAGGGGCTCTCCGGCAGCCACGCCTACGCGCAGGGCAAGGTCGCAGGGGTGAACGCGGCAGGCGGCACCCGCGAGTACCAGGCCGTCTACGTGCCCTGGGGCATGGTGGCCGGCAAGTGGATGATCGGCGGGGTCTCCTTCAGCGAGACGCTGGCGACCGCGCTCGGCGTCCCCTTCGTCGTGGGCAACGCGCAGGGCATCTCCCGGGCGCGCTACTACCCCGACGTGAAGCCGGTCAAGGTCAAGCTCCTGGCCGAGCCCGAGCATCTGCGGCTCATCGGAGCCCAGCTCGTCGGCGGCGAGGGCATCAAGGAACGCGCCGACTTCCTGGCCATGGCCGTGCGCACCGGGATCACGATCAACGACCTGGCGACGATGGAGAACGTCTACAGCCCGCCCATCGGCGCGCTCAACGAGCCCATCTCGCTCGCGGCGCAGAACGCCCTGTCGAAGCTGGGGAAGTGAGATGGGGCTGACTCGCTGGGTACGCCAGACGTCCGAGCACTACCTGATGATCGACGCGCAGGACAAGGTGGCCGCCCGTCTCGGTGCCACCCGTCCTCTGCCGCCCCGCGGCGTCGAGATCTTCTGGCGCCGGATCTACGTCCCGGTCTTCCACCGGCTGCCTCTGAAGCTGCGCAACGCGGTCATCGCGCGCATGCCGGGGAGTCACCAGAAGCAGTGGAAGCAGCAACCGCCACGAAAAGGACCCGCGGTCTGACCGCATAGGCCGACAACCATAGAGCGAGTTATTCACAAAGGAGTGACATGTCCACCAAGACGGTAACCGTCGCGACTCCCGCCGAAGGCGACGTTCTCTGGGACACCAGCGAGAAGGTCTTCGAAGACATCCGGGCCGAAGAGGGTCAGAAGGCCACGGTCTTCATCCACTCGGTGCCCTTCGAAGGGTCCGTCTCCCTCGTCAACCTGATGACGTCCACGCGCCTGCAGCGCAAGGGGTTCAAGCTGACCGTCGTCCTCTACGGCCCCGCCGTGCTGCTCGGCGCCGCCGGTCGCGGCTACCCCGCGGTCGGCAAGGAGGGGTTCCCGGGGAACCTGGCGGTCAACAGGCAGCTCCAGACTCTCCTGGACGAGGGCGCCACGATCTACGCCTGCCGCTTCGCCATGGGCGCGCTGTACGGCATGCGGGAGGACGACCTGATCCCGGGGATCAAGGCGTTCAACCCGCTCGACGTCCTGGACTCCGCCCTGACGGCATGGCGGGAGGGCCACTTCCAGCTCAACACTTGGACCATGTGATGACGAAAGCACCATCGCGGCACTCTGACGCCCACCGGCACATCGGAGTTCTGCCCGCCTTCCCGTTCTACGGCGGACCGCCCGTCAACCCGGACGTGAAGGCCCGCGCCACCGTCGACGAACTGCTCGCCGACCTGGACGCGGAGGGCACCGAGCGGGCGCTGGTGATCCCGAACTACGGGGTCCCCGATCCCAAGCACTCGTTCGAGCTCAACGAGCTCGTCGTCGAGGCGGCGGCAAGGGACGACCGGCTCCGCGCCGCGGTGTGGGCGTCTCCGCGACCGCAGGACGCCGAGCTCACCGAGAAGGCGCTGACGCTCGTCGGCGAGACCGGGGTGAAGGCTCTCAAGATCAGCTTCCTGCTCGGCGGGTCCGTCGAGGACGCCGAGTGCCAGGTCCAGCTGGACAAGATCTTCGCCGCCGCCAAGGCCAACAACCTCGTCGTCCACGTGCACACCTCGCCGGGTGCGCAGTCGGACATCGACAAGGTCGGCCAGCTGGTGGACCGGTACGCCGACGAGACGCCGGTCCACCTGGTCCACTTCGGTGGCGGGGTGAGCGGCCACATCAAGCTCATCGGCACGAGGTTCTTCGACTGGATCGAGGCCGGCAAGAAGGTCTACACCGACCTCACCTGGTCCGTCGGGTTCGCTCCGTACTGGCTCGCGCAGGAGATCGAGCGGCGCGGGATCGGCGGCGACCGCGTGCTGTTCGCCTCCGACCTGCCGTGGGGCGACTTCGCGGGTGAGTACCACCGCATGATCGAAGCCGTCGGCGACGGTGAGCTGGCGGACCTCGTCTTCAACGAGAACTTCGACCGCCTGTACAGCTGACTCACAGGGGGCCGCGGGTCCCGGGGCGCCGCCCCGGGGCCCGCGGTCTCTCATCTATGCGCTGCACCAAGGGAGCAGATTTGGCAAGATCCGGAGAATCGCAAGAAGTCATCGCCAAGTGGGAGGGCGACTGGCGGGCGACCGTCACGGCCGGGGCGTTCTCGTTCCCGGTGGACGAGCCCCCGGAGGCCGGCGGAACCGACACCGGCCCGATGCCGACCGACTACTTCCTCGGGTCGCTCGCGTCCTGTTACGCGCTGGCGCTGGCGTGGTCGGCGCGCAAACGCGGCATCGAACTGCCCGACCTCCAGGTGTCGGCGGTCGGCGAGTACGACGGCCCGCGCTTCAAGGAGATCAGGCTGACCGTGAACACCAGCCTGCCGATCGAGGAGCTGGAACCGCTGCTCGCCCCGGCCTCCCGGGTCTGCTACGTCTCCAACACGCTCGCCCACGTCCCCAAGATCGACGTACGGCAGGCCGACATCTGCGCCTGAGGCGAGGCGCGCCCCGCGCGGAGCACGCCTCGCCTCCGGGTCAGCCCCCCAGCTTCGCGTCCAGCGCCATCATCGTGTCGACGAACGCCTGGACCGGCGCCGTGGCCACACCGGCGCCGACCTGGCCGCTGCCGTCGGCGTTGTGCAGGATCCCCGTCGTCACCTGCGGGGTGATGCCGAGCTCGACGACCTTGCGCACGTCGACGCCCACCGGTGAGCCCTTCATCCCCCACACCGGGATCATGAACCGGCTGGAGTTGCCCACGCACACCTGGTCGAGCTGCGTGGTCAGCTCGGCGGCGGCGGCCATGGTCCCCCCGACGATCTGGGCCACAGCCGGCGAACCGGCCGCGGCCGCGCCGCCGAGGCCCACGAGCTCCAGCACCGAGCTGTCCCCGATGTCCGGGGCGGCGTCCGCCTCACTTCGCCCCGGGTGGTAGAGCGCGCGCTCCACCATCGGCGCGGGCGCGAGGTGCCAGTCGGAGGACGGCCCGGCCAGCCAGGCGGCGAAGTCGGTCCCGTTGCGTGCCATGCCGGTCACGACCGAGCTGTTCTCGACCTCGGCGGCCCAGGCGGTCAGCGCCCGGGCGGCGGCCATGGCCAGCGTGAGGAACAGCAGGTGGTTGCCCGAGAGGAACGTCGCCGCCTCCGTCCGGCGGGGGTGGTCGCCCGACACCAGCGCGGGCAGCAGGTTGCGCAGCAGCAGGTTGGTCGCGGCCTGCGTGCGGACGTGCACGTCGTCGCCCATGGCGACCGCCTGCGCCGCCAGCGACATCACGTCGACCGGCCCGGCCTCGGCCAGGGCGGCGGCCAGCACCGGGCCGACCACCTCGCGCAGCAGCACCAGACGGTCGATCGCGCCGGGGGTGTCGCGGCCGAACCACGCCACGTCGCCGGGCCCCTGGCCGATCGGCGCGTAGGTGGTGACGCCGGCGTCGGCGAGTTCGACGGCCCACACGGGCGTGCCCGGCCCCATCGCCGTCGCCATCGGCACGACCACGCCGTGCGCGTTGGCCGGCTCCAGCCGTACGGAACCGTCAAGGAGCAGGGCGTCGGCCTCATCGGGGTCGCGCGCCCACCCCTCGGCGCAGACCGCGGCGCGCATCGAACGGCGCAGCGGGTCGACCGTGTCCTCGATCGCGATGCGCGGCCCGCAGTGCAGGAGCACCCGGCCCTCGGCCAGGATCGGGATCACCTCGCCTGCGGTCCGCACGCCGACCAGCTGCGGCGCGCCCCGGTCCAGCCGCCGGAAGACCTCCTTGTTGGCGGCGTCGATCGTCGCCGCGTGCCGGCCGTAGAGGCGGCGAAGAGCCGCGACCACCTCGGCGTCACCGCCACCGGGAATCCGCCAGTCGACCTGGACCACCGGGCGCTTCTGCTCGGCGATCGCCTCGGCGAACAGCGGCAGGCCGATGTTGACGACGTTCACCTCCCCGGGAAGGCGCACCGGGGTGGCGGTATCAGTGGCGTTCATCGGTTTCTCCCTTGATGTCGTTCCCCTCGGCGGGGTCCCCCTTGATGAAGTTCTCCGCGAGCGCGACCAGCGCGGCCTCGGAGTGCTCGAACGAGGCGCGCGCCGCCCGCGCGCGGCCCAGCAACGCGGTCGCCTCCGCGAGACAGTCGGCGGCCATCGCCTCGACCACGGGCGGGGCCGCCCCGCCGGCCAGCGTCCGCGTCTCCACGATGTGCCGGGGGTCGAGGATCTCGGTGAGGTCCCGGCCCTCCAGCCCGAGGGAGATCCCGGCGTACTGCTGGGCGGCGGACTCCAGCCGGGCCGCGTCGAGGTCGATGCCGCGCAGCCCTTCCCTGCTCGCCTCCCGCACGGCGATCCCGACCACCTGGTAGGCGGTCCGGTAGTCCACCCGGCAGGTCTGCATGACGAACTCCGCCAGGTCGGTCGCCTGGCTGAAGCCCGACTCCAGGGCCTCCCACATCCGGTCGGCGTTCACCGTCATGCTGCGGATGACCCCGCTGGTCAGCCTCGTCGTACGCAGCGCCAGGTCCAGCGCGCGGGGGATCTCGCCGTACGCGTAGATCAGGTTGTCGCTGCGGGCCGACGGGCTCTTGCTGACGGCGAGGAACCCGGTGAGCCGGCCGATCAGGGTGCCGGAGGCGCCGCGGATGATCGAGAGGGCGTACGGGTTGCGCTTCTGCGGCATGAGCACGCTGGAACGGCTGAACCCGTCGGCGATGGTGATGTAGTCGAACTCGTTGCTGGCCCAGATCTCCAGGTCCTCGGCCAGCTTGCTCTGCGTGGTCAGCAGGCTGGACGCGTGCGACAGCGCCGCGATGAGCCCGTCGATCTGCCACATGGCGTCGCGCGTGTGCTGGATGAAACCCTCGAAGCCGAGCAGTTCGGCGACCCTGCCCCGGTCGGCCAGCAGCCGGCTCCCGTTGACGCAGCCCGCCCCGCCCGGACTGGTGTTGACCCAGGCCAGGGCGTCCATGAGCCGCTCGGCGTCGCGCAGGACCGGGTAGGCGAAGCTGACCAGGTAGTGGCCGAACGTGGAGGGCTGCGCGTGCTGCAGGTAGGTCTGGTCGGGCAGCCACGTCGTGCTGTTGCCCGCCGCGACCTTCGCGATGGCCTGCGCCAGCTCCGCCGACGCCTCGATCAGGTCCTCCAGGACGCTCCGCACGTGCAGCCGCAGGGCGATGCGCACGGCCTCGCGCCGCGGCCGGCCGGCGTGCAGCCACCCGGCGTCGTCACCGATCTGGGCGGTGAAGTACCGCTCCCGCGAGTTGTACGGCTCGCCGAACGCCGGGTCGTAGGGGAAGTCCTCGGCCGGGGTGCGCACGGCCCGGAGCAGCACCCGCATGAGCTGCTCGGCGGCGCTGTAGGGGACCACCCCGCGTTCGTGCAGATCGACGAGGTGCGCGAGGTCGGCGAGGTTGAGGCCCGCGTGCAGCAGCGGCGAGTCGGCGTTCTCCAGCGCGAACCCGCTGTCGATCAGCTCCTGGGCCGGGCCTTCCACCGGTGGGCCCAGGCGGTCGAGCCCGCCCCGGTGGTGCGCCGAGGGTGCGGACGGCAGTCCGTCGTCGATCATCGTGCCTCCCATCCGGCGACGGCGTCGAGCAGGCCGCCGGTGTGCCAGAGAACTGTGGTCAGGTCGGGGTCGTGGCGTCGTTCGCCGAGGATGCGCGGGAGGGCGCCCAGCGCCTTCGCGGTGTAGACCGGGTCGAGGACGACCCCTGAGGCGCGCAACGCCAGCCGCGCGGCGCGCTCGCCCTCCTCCGAGGGGCGGGCGTGCCCGGGGCCGCGGGCGTCCTCGACCACGACATCGGACGCCTCCGGGATCTCGGTCCCCATCAGCCGGGCGCATCCTTCGCCCAGCTCGAGTATCCGCCGGGCGGTCTCATCCGGCGGCCGGCTGACCGAGGCGCCACGAATCAGCATCCTGCGCCCCGACGCCACGGCCCCGGACACCAGCCCGGCCTGCGTCCCTCCAGACCCCGCCGCCACGACAACCACAACGGGCCCCACAAGCCGGCCCTCAACGTGAGCCCCGGCTTGTGCCCCGGACCGGCCCTCAGAGTGAGGCCCTTGCTGGGCCGCGGTTTGCTCCCCGGGCTGGGGCGCGGCTTGGGGTACGAGTTGGGTGGCCAGTTCGAGGGCTGCCAGGTGGAAGCCGGTCGCACCGAGTGGGGTCGCGCCGCCGCGTGGTACGGCGAAGGCGGTCTGGCCGAGTTCGCCGGCCGCTCTCTCGATCGCGACGTCGACGAAGGCGCGGTCCGGGTCGTGGGTCCATCGGATCTCCGCGCCCCAGTGGCGGGCCGCCAGCAGGTTGGGGTGCGAGGTCTGGGAGGCGATCCGGCGTAGATCAGTACGCAGCGCAGGCCCGCCCAGGCGGCGGCCGCCGCCGCGGCCTGGCAGAAGTTCGAACCGGGCGTCCCGCCGGTCACCAGCACACGCGCACCGGACTCACGGGCGGCCGCGATCAGCATCTCCAGCTGACGCGCCTTGTTCCCCGGCCACCGCGAAGCCGGTGAGGTCGTCGCGCTTGAGCAGCATCCGCCCGCGCACGTCCAGCGCCTCGGCCAGCCGTGGCGCCTCCACCAGGGGAGTGGGCAGCACGGCCAGCTCGGCCCGGGGCGGCGCCCACCCCCTGGTTCTCCCGGTGATCCGGTGTCACGGCCATGAGGGCGACTCCTCCGGACCTGGCGCGGCGGGCGCGGCCACCACGAGGTCGACCATGGCGGCGGCCGCGCCGGCGTCGGACGGGTTCTGGGTGCCGCCCAGGTGGGTGCGCAGGTTGGCCGCCATCCGGTCCGAGCGCACCTCGAGTCCCTCGACGAGCTGGACCCCGAGCCTCAGCGCCGTGCCCGACAGCAGGCACACCTCGGGCAGCGCCACCATTCGGCCTTCCAGGCCCGCCGTCACGTTCGTTGCTGGCTGACGACCCGACTCCAGCAGCCACCCCGGCGTTGGCCCTGACCAGCCGGGCCAGCGTGTTCAGGTGCTCGCTGCCCTCGGGGTTGCGCTTGTGGTGCATCGTGATGCTGCCGACCACCCCTTCGGGACGCGGCTCGCCCAGCTCGCCGATCTCGGGGCGCTGCAGCTCGTACACCTCCTCGCCGATCCGCGCAAGCGTGCCGGTGACCAGGCGAGCAGGCC